>NZ_CP019419.1:2272500-2275000 GCF_001975665.1 Polaribacter reichenbachii
TTTTATTGTCAGAATTAAAATAGTTTATATATTTGCATCCGCTAACAAATACAGCGAAAAAGTTCAGAGAGATTTTGGAAAGATTTGGATAAAAAATCAACTAGTTCGATTCTAGTGTTTCTACAAAATTAGGGAGATAAGAAGTGTGATAAACGCTTATAGCATCAACTTAAATTAGTTCATTGAAAATATTGAAATTGACAGCGTAAACAAAGAGTAGAATAACCACATTATAATATAATGTAAATTCTTTTGAAACTTATTCATTAAACATATTTAAGATATACAATGAAGAGTTTGATCCTGGCTCAGGATGAACGCTAGCGGCAGGCTTAACACATGCAAGTCGAGGGGTAACATTGTAGCTTGCTACAGATGACGACCGGCGCACGGGTGCGTAACGCGTATAGAACTTACCTTTTACAGAGGGATAGCCTTTAGAAATGAAGATTAATACCTCATAGTATTGAGAACTGGCATCGGTTTTTAATTAAAGATTTATCGGTAAAAGATGGCTATGCGTCCTATTAGCTAGATGGTAAGGTAACGGCTTACCATGGCTACGATAGGTAGGGGCCCTGAGAGGGGGATCCCCCACACTGGTACTGAGACACGGACCAGACTCCTACGGGAGGCAGCAGTGAGGAATATTGGGCAATGGAGGAGACTCTGACCCAGCCATGCCGCGTGCAGGAAGACTGCCCTATGGGTTGTAAACTGCTTTTATACAGGAAGAAACACTGCTACGTGTAGCAGCTTGACGGTACTGTAAGAATAAGGACCGGCTAACTCCGTGCCAGCAGCCGCGGTAATACGGAGGGTCCGAGCGTTATCCGGAATCATTGGGTTTAAAGGGTCCGCAGGCGGTCGATTAAGTCAGAGGTGAAATCCCATAGCTTAACTATGGAACTGCCTTTGATACTGGTTGACTTGAGTCATATGGAAGTAGATAGAATGTGTAGTGTAGCGGTGAAATGCATAGATATTACACAGAATACCGATTGCGAAGGCAGTCTACTACGTATGTACTGACGCTCATGGACGAAAGCGTGGGGAGCGAACAGGATTAGATACCCTGGTAGTCCACGCCGTAAACGATGGACACTAGTTGTTGGGCATTAGCTCAGTGACTAAGCGAAAGTGATAAGTGTCCCACCTGGGGAGTACGATCGCAAGATTGAAACTCAAAGGAATTGACGGGGGCCCGCACAAGCGGTGGAGCATGTGGTTTAATTCGATGATACGCGAGGAACCTTACCAGGGCTTAAATGTAGTATGACAGGTTTAGAGATAGACTTTTCTTCGGACATATTACAAGGTGCTGCATGGTTGTCGTCAGCTCGTGCCGTGAGGTGTCAGGTTAAGTCCTATAACGAGCGCAACCCTTGTCGTTAGTTGCCAGCATGTAAAGATGGGGACTCTAACGAGACTGCCGGTGCAAACCGCGAGGAAGGTGGGGATGACGTCAAATCATCACGGCCCTTACGTCCTGGGCCACACACGTGCTACAATGGTATGGACAATGAGCAGCCATCTGGCAACAGAGAGCGAATCTATAAACCATATCACAGTTCGGATCGGAGTCTGCAACTCGACTCCGTGAAGCTGGAATCGCTAGTAATCGGATATCAGCCATGATCCGGTGAATACGTTCCCGGGCCTTGTACACACCGCCCGTCAAGCCATGGAAGCTGGGAGTGCCTGAAGTCGGTCACCGCAAGGAGCCGCCTAGGGTAAAACTGGTAACTAGGGCTAAGTCGTAACAAGGTAGCCGTACCGGAAGGTGCGGCTGGAACACCTCCTTTCTAGAGAAAGATGGTGAGTTACAAAAGGTAAATTTTACTCTTTGCTGTTAATTTTAAAATATAGAAATATCAAAGCTATTATAGTCTCGTAGCTCAGCTGGTTAGAGCGCTACACTGATAATGTAGAGGTCGGCAGTTCGAGTCTGCCCGGGACTACAAAAAGTTTGATATTTTAAGGAAATTCTAGAAGTTAAGCAACTCTCAGTTATGTTGCAGATTTAGTTACTGCAAACTGTATACTGAATACTGCTACTTAAAAGAAAAGGGGGATTAGCTCAGCTGGCTAGAGCGCTTGCCTTGCACGCAAGAGGTCATCGGTTCGACTCCGATATTCTCCACAAGGCGATGCCTTGAGATAGGTAACTAACTCATAGTATCAAGGTCAACACTGATAATAACTTGTCAGTGGCGACTCGCCACAGTTCATTGACATATTGGTAAAATGATATCGTAAGAATCAAAAAGATAGAGAGTTTAAAATAGAGATATTTTAGACAAAAATTTTATAAAAATATAAAAGAGCTCGTTGCAGTATTTATACTGTAGCAAAAAGTACAATAAGTTAAGTAAGGGCGTATGGCGGATGCCTAGGCTCTCAGAGGCGATGAAGGACGTGATAAGCTGCGAAAAGCTACGGGGAGGGGCACATACCTTATAATCCGTAGATATCCGAATGGGGCAACCCACTATGTTGA